>NZ_JBBOCT010000002.1 GCF_038002605.1 Bacillus sp. FSL K6-3431 | reverse complement strand
ATGATGAAAAAAAGGGTGAATTGATCAATAAAGGCAGGCAATGTACGAAAGAATTCCTTAAAAAATGGACTTATTGATGTTAAATAAAAAAATCGGGCTCTTAAAATGAAGCCCGATTCAGACTGTAGACAAACTCGATGAAAATCGAGTTTGTCTATTTTTATGGCTTGTACAATTTGGACGTTGATTTCCACTCCAGGCACTCGCTTTCCGCGGGCGGTCGGGGAGCCTCCTCGGCTTTCGCCTGCGGGGTCTCCCCTAGACGCGCTTTTCCCGCAGGAGTCTCGTACCTTCCGTTCCAATCAACTTTGTCTTACCTTTTAGATAGAACACTTTTGCCTGGAGTCATGTTTGTTTTAAAATAGAAGTATTAAAACTTGAGGTGATGAGGATGCTTTCTAAACATGATTCTATTCAGCGAGATCAACTTGAAATGATTACTTTAGATCAATTGGTGCCACCGAACCATTTGGTTCGTAAAATGGAGGCTGCCATTGACTTCACTTTCATTTATGACTTGGTGAAAGATATGTATTCAGAGGTAGGACGCCCAAGTATTGATCCAGTTATTTTAGTTAAACTGACTTTCATTCAATATACCTTCGGTATTCGTTCCATGCGTAAAACGATTGAAGAAGTTGAAACCAATATGGCTTACCGTTGGTTCTTAGGCTATGGTTTCCATGATAAAGTACCTCATTTCTCTACGTTCGGGAAAAATTATGAGCGACGCTTCAAAGATACAGATCTGTTTGAACAGATTTTCTATCGCATTTTAATGACAGCTGCTAATAAAAAGTTAATAAGTGCTGAACACGTTTTCGTGGATTCCACACATGTGAAAGCCAGTGCGAATAAACGGAAATTTGAAAAGAAAATCGTTCGTAAAGAAACACGAGCGTATCAAGGACGTCTTCAAGAAGAAATCAATCAAGATCGTGAAAACCATGGAAAAAAGCCTTTTCCACCAGATAAATTTGATAAAGAAGAGACCAAAGAGATTAAAGAAAGTACAACGGATTCTGAGAGTGGCTACTATGTGAAAGATGAACGAACAAAACAGTTTGCCTATTCATTCCACGCGGCCGCAGACCGCAACGGTTTTGTATTGGGAACGATTGTAACACCTGGAAATACACATGACAGTCAGATCTTAGAGCCACTAGTTGAACAAGTGATTGAGAAAGTTGGAAAACCGGAAGCCGTTGCCGCAGATGCAGCTTATAAAACACCAGCGATTACAAGCTACCTATTTAACAAAGAAATCATACCGGCTTTACCTTATACACGTCCTCGCACCAAAGAAGGATTTTTCCGCAAACAGGACTATGTATACGATGAACATTTTGATTGTTACCTTTGCCCTTCGGGCGAAACTTTAAAGTACTCAACAACAAATAAAGAGGGCTATCGCGAGTACAAATCGCCAAAACAAATTTGTACAACATGCTCATTTTTATCTCGGTGTACAGAAAGCAAAGACTGTCAAAAAGTGGTGACACGGCATATCTGGCAAACACATGTGGAAGAAGCAGATCATCTGCGTCATCATCAAGATGTAAAACCTATATATGCAAAACGTAAAGAAACGATTGAGCGTGTATTCGCAGATGCAAAAGAAAAGCATGGTATGCGTTGGACTACTTTAAGGGGACTTAAAAAATTGTCGATGCAGGCGATGCTTACTTTCGCTGCCATTAATTTAAAGAAGATGGCCAATTGGACATGGCAAGGTCCAAAAATGGCCTAACATAGTGGGCTCGTAGAGCCCCAATCTCTAAACTTTAGGCGAAAATTCAAAGGGAATTTCAAAAGGGGTTCAGAATTTTTTAATTCCGAACCCCTTTTGTCTACAAACTGAGATTGTCCAAAATGGACAACCTCCAATATGTTTTGCGCCTCTGAACTTTATATCTTAAGATTAAACTATGCACCTTTTTTAACGAGTTTCTTCTACATTTTTAACATTTCGCT